>NZ_NEWJ01000020.1:0-43658 GCF_002135045.1 Halorubrum sp. SD683 | reverse complement strand
ATCGTCTCACACAGTATCTCCGAGCGTTCCAACTCAGACGAGAACTCTACCGCAAACCCGGACGAGAAGCGCTCAAAGACGCCGTCAAAGCCGCTCTCTGAAATCAACAATGTGCTACACAAGAGCGGTTCTAATAAGTTGTTAGCGCGTCGCGTGCTCGCGGTGCTGTATCCCTATAGAGACGTTGGCAGTGTTCGAATTACCCGAAGAATCGGGCTAATCGACTGGGATAGCTCGGAGCGTCTATTTAGTATTATAAATAAAACAATGTACACTGGTCGCAGACAAGATAGAGTTTCTTGACAGCTACTATCCGAACCACACTGGACGGGCATGATACTCCCTCAGCCATCGTTCTGGGATTGGCCGAACGCACACCGGACGGTTTATCGACCGCGAAGAATGACACAGAGATATGACGGAGGAACCGTTGGCTTACCGAGTACGTAAGTGGGCTCTCCAGCGTATCTCCACAGTGACAAAGCGACCCGATCAGCACGACCGTCTCGCCAAGACCGACTGGGACGTACTTGTCATCCTCGATGCGTGTCGATATGATGCCCTCCAGCGGGTGACTAGTTGGCCTGTTGAACGCTGTCGGTCACCCGGTAGTGCAACAGGTCACTGGCTCGAGGAGTGCGAGCGAACGGGTGTCCTCGAAGGAACCCATGTCGCCACGGGAAACGCCAACTACGCCAACTGGAATGTCGGAGCTGCTGAAATAAAACATGTTTGGAAAGACCATTGGAATGACAGACTCGGAAACGTCCTCCCTAACCCAGTTCTCGAGGCTGCCAATGATTTTCTCGACGAGGGCCACCGACCCGTCGTCGCTCATCTTCTACCACCTCATGCGCCATATGTTGCCGAGGTCGGCGACACGTGGATTCCCGCCTTTCCCGACTTGGACATCTGGCGACGCAACCCTAGCCGCGAAGATGAAAACAAACTTTCTCCACAGGTCGCCATGGCGTCAGGTCAAGTCGACATGGAGCGAGCCGTTGCCGGTTATCATGCCTCTGTCAAATCAACATGGGAGGTGATCCTTCCAACGATAGGCCAGTGGCTTAACGATGACCTAACTGTCGTCGTCACCGCCGACCACGGTGAGACGTTCGGCCGCTGGCGTGACTGGAAGCTCTACGGCCACCCGAACCGCGTCCACGTTCGTCCGCTCGTTGAGGTACCGTGGATAACGTTCGAGCAGGCCACTCCTATGGTTGACAGTGCCGCTGAAAACGCTCAAGAAAAACTTGAGGCACTCGGCTATGTAGAATAACTGTTTCATAACACAACAAAAACACCGTTAGTAACTCATTCCTGCCGAATCGATAAGCCGGCTTAGTGTCGATCGGTTGCGCCACCAGTCGACTATTTCTGACGGTGTCCGTAGCCTATCTTCGTAGCCCGCGACAGCTTTCGCGTTCCTCATCGGGTGGTCCTCTAGTTGCGGATGTGACACTAATGTTACCACGCCCGCACCGAGCATGGATGGTGTGATAGCTGGGACGTGCGTCGGGACGAGAGTGATCCCTTCTACTGTACGTGGGAACGGCCAACGGCCCTCATTAATACAGTCGAAGTCATTAGCAGCGAGCGCACGGATAGTTGTCCGGTCGTACTCGTGCCAAGGCGGTATGAATGTCGTGGGTTCGATGTCATGCGACTCAAGGATATCTCGACCTGCTCCGATCCGTCGCTTTTGTTCGTCATAGTCCAATCCCCCGAACTCGCTACGTTCATCATAGAGTAGGCCGCCGCGGCCTTTGCCAACATCCTCGTGTTCGTATCCGTGCTGAGCAATTTCCCAACCATTCCGGCGGAGTTCGTGGAGAAACTCAACCACGTCTGCACTCAAACGATTCCCTTCGAATTTTGGACAGACAGCAATAACACCACGGAGACCGCGGTCATCGTACCGCGAGAGTACTTCAACCCACGTATCGTTGTCGACATCTTGGTGGTAGTCGTCGAAGCGCAAACAGACCAGAGAGAACCGCGTTATACCCGACCACATCACAAGTAGCCGAGATCTTTAAGTTGTTCCTCAAGCCCTCCGTCTTCAGGCACCTCGAATTCCCCAGGGTTATCCAGCGGATCAAGTGTTTCCCGCAGGACGGCTAGCAATTCGTCGGCTACTTCAGGTTGCTCACCAAGGAGGTCTCGTTCCTCATCCGGATCGTCGCGCCAAGCGTAGAGTTCACGCTCACACTCTTCTTCTGGTGATCCGGTGACGATGAGCTTGTGTTCGTCACTACGGACCGACTGTAGCGGACGAGCGAATTGCTCCGCGTCGAAGTCGGGATATTTGCGCCGAAGTCGCTTGATGGGACCATCGAAGCCCGCATACTCCGCAAACGTGTAATCGTGATAGCTGCGGTCCTCAAAGCCCAGTAGGCTCTCCGTCAGACGATAATTGGGTACTGGCCCCCCAGCAGTCTCGAGGAAAGTTGGATAGAGATCAACGAGCGACACTTGGTTGTTGATCTCTTGTCCGTTTGGCGCGGTCTCTGCGGGTTGGACCTCTGATCCGTTGTCTGAGCGCGGAGGCTTAATCACAAGTGGAACGTGAAGGAGAGAGTCGTAGAGCGAAAAGATGTGACTCGTGAGCCCACCATGGTCGCCGAAATTATCGCCGTGATCTGCGGTGACGACGACCATCGTGTCCTCGTAGACGCCTCTCGATTCCAAGAAGTCCATTAAATCGCTGATTCGGTCATCGACATATCGGACTGCGCCGTCGTACCACGCCTTGATAACAGCCCATTCCTCGTCGGTCATCTCCACATCGCCGACGAAGACGCCGTCGCCACCACTATGTGATACCCCTCTGAGTTTCTCAATGTCGTAGCCTGGATGATCTTGTGCTTTTCCGCCTAGCGCCTCTATGGTCCGCTCAAGGAACTCCCAACGCGGTCGCTCCAGTCCCTCGGTGAACATTTGCTTGTACGGTCGCGGCGGGTTAAACGGTTGATGAGCCGTCTTAGCATTGATAAACCCGAAGAAGGGTTCGCCATCATCAGCGGCGTCGTCGATGAATCGCTTGAGTCGATCGTACTTATACCAAGTCTTGTCGTCAGGTCCACGTGTGAGAGAGAGCCCGACCTGCTTAGCGAATGAACGGTCACTCAAGACCTTCTGTGCGAAGCCGAGATCCGGGTTGATGCGACGTGTCTCGACGTACTCGTCGACACCACGAGCATACCCGCGGCTCTTCCGTATGTGTGCGCCCGCGCTCGCGGCGAAGGTCCGGTAACCTTGACCCTTGAGCGCCTCGGATAGCGTTTCCAACTCGTCAGGAATTCTCAGAGAATTAGCGTAAATACCCGTGTGTGATGGATACTTGCCGGTGAAGATAGCGCCGTGGACCGTCGGTGTCCAGATTGACGGTGCGAAGGCGTTATTATAGCGGACACCTTCCTCGGCTAGTCTTGTCATTGCCGGCGTCGTCTCGCGCTCGTAACCGTACGTCGAGCAGTGGTCTATGCGTAGTGCGTCAGTAACGAGGAATAGAATGTTCGGTTGCATCACAGATACCCCAGATCTTCGAGTTGTCCTTTGACCTCTGCGGAGTTGGTCTCTGAAAACGACTTCTCCTCTTGATCACTACTGTGATCGGTGCTGCCGAGTTCCGCTTCGACCGCCGATCGGACATTCACGACACTATCGATCGCCTCTATCATTGACTCTTCAGTTCCAGCAACCATTGCTTCGTCGGTGTGGACACCGTCTTGTAGGCCGTGGTCACTGACCAGCAGGAGTTCGTCTTCATCGGTGAGATCGTCGCGCAGTTCACCGACGAATTCATCAAGTTCGTCATACGCTGCTCGCTGTAGGGCAGGCCTGTCGTAGGTGACGTGCCCAACGAGATCAAGCCCGCTCGTATAGGCGAAAACAAGTTCGTAGTGTCCGCCACGGAGTGCCCGACGAGCGCGGGCGATACGGACCATCGACATCTCTAAGCACTGTTCGTAGAACTTGTAGGGGTCTGTCGAAGTGTGTCCGCCAGTCGCGTCGGGGTCTCGTTTGAAGAGATCGCCTAGCGATCGCCGGAGATTATGTTCGCGGTCGTCACTTTCAGGATCAACAACATAGTTGGGGACGCCGATCGCCGTCGCCTCGCGATCGTGGAACAGTGTTTCTATCCCCTTATTCTCGTAGTACGTGGCAGAAGTACGGAAAGCCTCCGCCTCCGTGTTAGTCAACAACCAAGCACCAATGCGGGTCTGAAGGGTATCTGGTAAAAAGAAGTCAGCGACAGTGCTACCGAGTCTGAGAAGGGGATTCCCCCAAGCAACGCCGTCGTTTTCAAGCGTAAGGCCATGCTCCTTAGGTCGTAATCCAGTTATTATCGTCGGCCAGAGCTCGTGGGTACTTGGCTCACCCATGGAACTTTTGATAGTCTCGATAGATCGATGAGCAGCAAGTGTCAGGTTAGGGTGTGTGTCCGGATCGACGAGGTCCGGATCCAACGCGTCGATCCCTAGCACCACGACAGTCATTGTTCAGTGATTCTATTCCCGTGAATAAATCCGTTTGGATCCGACCGTAATTGTCGAGTCACAGTCGCTGCGATCACGCTAACCGCGATACAATACAGTCGCGCCCGCAGATGAACGTGCTACACGATCATGATCCGGTCCATCAGTTACGGACATCCGGAAGCGGCACAATCGTTCTAGTGTATCCCTTCGTATAAACCATGAGTAATAGAATTATCTGCTACCGGGCGGAAGGCATCAGATCACAAGGGATTCATATGATCCCAAAGGATTCTCATTCGTGTCGAACGAAGGCCGACCGTCGGCCGACCGCTCATCTCAGATCGACCTCGGTGTGTCACAGACAGGAGACCCGTGTTCGATCGGAGGGGGTTCCTCGTGAGCTCACGGCCAGGAAAAACGACCATTGTTTATTTTTTCTCCCAAGTCGGAACAACGCTTGCGGGCGGAATCGCAACTTGGTATATTAACGCCGAACTCGGTCCCGGTCCGTACGGGGAGTATTCGATCGCGGTCGCGTTCCTCTTCTGGCTGAACATTCCGGCGAGTGCGCTAGGTGAGGCCGTCAAGAAACGCGTCAGCGAAGGGGACAACCGCGGATCGTTTCTGACGGCTGGCCATGCGCTCAACCTCGCGGTTCACATTGTTCTCACCGCTCTGATCCTCGCCTTCGGTGAGCAGGTGAACATTCTCGTCGGCCTCGAAGTTGCCCGCTACTTCGCAGCGCTGGTCGCGGCACGAGCACTGTTTGATCTCGCACTCTCATCACTACGAGGATACAAGCAGGTAGGCACTTCTGGTGGGTTGAAGACTCTTGAGCAAATCTTCCGGTCGGGTATCCATATTGGGACTCTCTTCTTTCTTGGTGTCGGCGTCGGTGGTCTCGTTCTTGGCCACGCAACAGCGATGTTCTTGGCGACTGCCGTGGGTCTTACTCTGCTTGACGGCCGGCCAAATCGCCCTAAGCGCCGCCACTTCACTGGATTGCTAAAATACGCCCGCTACTCGTGGCTGGGCACGCTCAAGACCCGCGCATTCGCTTGGACAGACGTACTCGTAATGCGTGGGTTAAGTCTCTCAGTTATTGGCTTGGCGGCGGTTTCGAAGTCCGAGATTGGTATCTACAAGGTTGCTTGGACAGTTGCTTCTGTACTTGCGCTAGTCAGTATCGCGATCAAACAGACGTTGTTCCCTGAGTTCTCCGAACTCGGCGTTGACGAAGACTACGAACGCGTCCATCATTTCCTCAACGAAGGACTCACGTTCACGGGCATTTTCGCTATTCCAGGTATGTTTGGGGCCCTCGTCGTCGGCGACACTATTCTTACAATCTTTGGACCAGAGTATGCTCGCGGCGGAGCGATTCTCGTGATCCTCATCAGCTCGCGTCTACTGGCCGCTTACGGGGAACAGTTCCTCAACACAATCAACGCGATCGACCGTCCCGATGTCGCCTTCCGTGTGAATCTCGCATACGTTGCGGCGAACGTTGTGCTGAATTTCGGGCTGATCACGTTATTCGGCTGGTACGGCGCCGCCTTCGCGACTGCGCTCGCATCGTTTACTAGTCTCGTCCTCGGTGCGTACGCCCTTCAAGATATCATCGGATCGCCAGACATACCGTTCGGTGAGCTTGGGAGTCAGACCCTCGCGGCAACTGTCATGCTCGGCGCCGTTCTTGGCCTCCGGCGATTCCTCCCACAGACGCTCGCGTGGACTCTCGCTCTCGTTGCCTTCGGAGCCGCAGTCTATGTGGTCGTACTGATTGGCCTCTCATCCCGGATCCGACGAAAGGCAATCGGGTTCCTCCCGGGTTGATCAACCTGTGGACAGGTGCCACGGTTGTAAGAGATTGGTAACCTTTTCGAGTTGGAGGCCGCAATTGAACATATGATATCCGTCATTTCCACCCTCAGAGACGCAGCCAAGCGCGTCTTTACTCCCGTGCGTGCGGATCTCAAGGCTGATCCCTCATTGCGGTACGTCCTGCTTCTCGCACTCGCAACCTGCGGGTTTGGAGTCTGGTTCCGCGTCCCGAATTTTGCCGGACCAGACGAGTACTCTCGGTTGCTCCAGCCGATGAAAGCTGCCGGTGAGTTCGTCGCCGATCCGGGACTCGAGTCGATTCGTCGGGGCGTGACTGACGGACGAGCGCTAGGAGCGACGTTCTACCTCTACGCGATTATCCTCGCACCAGTGTTCCTGCTAGTCGTTGTGAGCGGACAGCTCGGTGAATTTGCGACCCTTGGAACGATCCAGTCACGCTGGGATCTGTGGCATGCGGCACCGGCGTGGTTCTGGAAAGCATCGCTCTTGCTCGGTCGACTCGTCAGCGTCGCACTGGGTGTCGGATGCGTGTACCTCACTTACCGGCTCGGCGTTCGGCTGAAAGGACGCTTCGCCGGCAAATTCGCCGCCGTGCTGCTCGCACTCTCGCCCGGCTTCTTTTCGC
Organism: Halorubrum sp. SD683; assembly: GCF_002135045.1. Lineage (NCBI taxonomy): Archaea > Methanobacteriati > Methanobacteriota > Halobacteria > Halobacteriales > Haloferacaceae > Halorubrum > Halorubrum sp. SD683. The sequence goes on along the minus strand of NZ_NEWJ01000020.1, from coordinate 36,704 downwards.
AAACACACCTCGTCGGTGAGGACGCACCCATGCTGTTTCTACTGTTGGCGACGATCCTCCTCGCTGATCGTTACATTGAGACCGGTGACACCGCGACGTTTCTGTGGGGTTCATTTACTGGTGGGCTCGCCATTGCGTTCAAACTATCCGGTGGTGTAGCGGCTATCGTCCTTGGGGCTGCCCTATTCGTCCGTGCGGCCCGTAGCGACGACCCGACCGACGAGTTGGCCAGACCGGTGGTTGTCCTCGGCGGTCTAGTTGTTGGTACTTTGACAATTTGGGTAGGCATCCCAAGCGTCTTACTCGGTGGACCGGCGGAACTGCTCACACGTGTCGGCGGGTCGATCGCCTCGAAAACCACTAAAACAGGCGGCCTCGATGCGCCAATCTCCTACTGGCTGTTGCGCCAGTATGTCCGGGGACTAGGACTACCGCTTTTTGTTACTGTAGTCGTCGGAACAGCCGTCTCAGCCCGACGCGTCGCATCCCGGTGGAGACGCGTCAATGCGCTCTACCTGTTGCTGTTCGTCTCTATGTGCGTCTTCCTGCTCGTCTACTCGCGCTGGGAGTTTGTCCGGCTCCGTCACATCGTCCCGACGTTCCCGCCGTTACTTGTCCTGCTCGGAGCGGTTGCGGACCGCTGGTGGGAGTCAAAATCTTGGGGGACGCAAACGGCCGTCCGCGCGATAATCACACTAGTAGTCGTATCGACAGTTCTCACTGCCGGCCTCGGGGAGATGGGATACGTCACCGAACCTCGTGACCAAGCAACCGCTTGGATCGAGTCCAACACCGAGCAGGAGGAACGCGTCGAAGTCTACGAGAACTCTATCGCCGACGTTGCGGTACCTCACGACCGGAAGACGATCCACTACGACTACCCTGAAGAACAGGCCACTTTGAATAGTTCTCTCGTGTTAAACGAGTCTCGGTATACCGACTGGATGCGATCCATGCCCGAGCGCAGTCCCGCGTACATCCAGATCACCTCGAACGAACTCACCTACATCGATCCGGCGAGTACCGATTACCGCCAGTACCCGGAGCGTCGCGAGTATATCGCGGGACTGCTCGGCGGCGAATATAATTACACGGTCGTCGCGGAGTTCGGTCGCTGGGAGCGGACGGCGACCCTCCGAGACGACTTCATCCGGGCGATCTTCCGCCCAGAGATCGGCGGTCAGGAGGACTACGTCGCGATACTTGTCCATGAAGACTGGAAGGCCACAGCTAACAGTACCGAAAATAGTGTACTCATCGAATCGACCACAGCAAAACGCAAGACACTCCATCACCCGTCCACACATGGTACGAAAGTTCCGAAGGGGTTGTATACATCCTCAGAGAAGGCAGTGGTGAACGCCGAATGAGAGACGTCGTCCTGCTAACGGCAGATTCAGTCCGTCGCGACCATACGGATGCGATGCCGTATCTCGAGTCACACGACGTTATGACAGGCGTAACCGCCGGTCACTATACACGTCCGAGTCTCGCCGCCCTACAGTCTTCCCGACTTCGTGCCTCGATCCAGTCGAAGGTGATCGGCCCCGCGCTGGCCGAAGTGTTCAACGACGCAGGCTATGAGACCATTGGGCTCGTCCCGACCGCACAGGCCGATCCCGCTTTTGGTTTCGACTCGGGGTTCGACCACTACGACAACTATATGAGCGGGTCGGGCAACGCCGCGAAGAACCGTCGGAGCAATCTGCGAGAGTACCTCGGTTCGTTCGATATCATTCGGCAGATCTACCGACGCGTATACCCGATGGAGGCGAACATGGCTGACCTGCCCCCCGACGACGATGTCGTCGACGAGGCGATCGAGCGTTTCAATGACACCAAGGGACCCAGATTCCTCTGGGTCCATCAGATGGACAGCCATCGGCCCTACGGCAGAGGAGACGACGCGATCCCGAAGTCGATCGACCGGAAAGCCGAGGCGAGCGGTTCCCGCCACTGGTTCGGTTCCTCGGAGGTCTCTGGACAGGAACGACAGACCATCATCGACGCCTACCGGAACGCGCTCGGCCGCGTCGACGACCGGATCGAACGCCTAGTCGATGGTATTGACGCCAAGGACCCGATCGTCGCTTTCGCAGCCGACCACGGTGACGAGTTTGGCGAAGACGGATACTACTATCACCAAGGGTACCGCCGGCGAGTAGTGGATCCGATCATCCGCGTCCCGGTCGTCTTTGACGGCATCAAAACGGTCGGTGACAGGTGTAGTTTGCTGGATATTGGCCCGACGCTCGCTAGTGCCGTCGATGCTCAGGTACCGGCCAAATGGCAGGGAAACGACCTTAGTGGGACTCGGACGGAGCAGACGATCACCGTTGCTCCGTGGCACGAGTCGGCAACGGTCGCGTGGCAGGACTTCGAACGGAAGCTCGTCGCTCGCGATGCCGATGTCTCGATCACCGACAGCGAGGGCGAAGTAATGGTCGAACGAACGGATGTCTCTGAGGAAGTGGAAGCGCAACTCCGCGATCTCGGCTACTCCGACGCTGGATAATATATGGCCGGTAATAACCTTCTGTTCGTCTGTGTCGACTGTCTACGAAGCGACTTCGTCGGCACCGACCACGCTGATACGCCGTTCATTGACAATCTCGTCGCCAGTGGGATCGACTACCGCGAAATGTACGCAACGGCAACAACGACCACCCCCTGCGTCACGAGCTTCATGACAGGGACCTATTCCGAACATAACGGTGTCTATTCGCTCGAAGAAGCTCGTCTCAATGAGTCGGTCCCGACGCTCGCTGAACACCTCTCAGCGGCAGGGTACGAGACGACGGCAATGGTCACCGGCCCGATCGTTGCCGATACGGGGCTCGATCGGGGTTTCGACGAGTACGCCTATCGTGATCGCAACGAAGAACTCGTTGGCGACTGGTTCGACGAGGCGGTAGCGACGCTCGAAGGTCTGGAAGAACCGTTCTTTTGCTATTTACACCTCTGGGAGATCCACGACCCGGTCCGCGTCCCCGACACTTACGACGACCCTGAATACGGAAGATATCCGTATGCCCGAACTCTCTCCGCACTCGACCGATCGTTGGAGCAGTTGTGCGACCACCTCCCATCGAACACGGCAATTGCCCTCCACGGCGACCACGGCGAAGCCTTTGCGTATCGCGACAGCTACCTCCACCGAGTCCTGAAAGTGCTCCGCACTGGCCTCCGTTATGGTCTCGGTATCGACACGCGAGCAATCGAGCGTCGGCTAAAGCGCCGGTTCGACAGCGATCCGTCGGTCCCCGACCACTTCATGGAGGATGGACACGGCGAGAACGTCTTCGACTTCGCCTCAAACGTCCCGTTTGTCCTCTTCGGTCCCGACATTGACTCAGCGACTGTCGAAAGACAGGTACGCCAGGTCGATATCCTTCCGACTCTGCTTGAGTATGTCGGGGTCGATCCGAGCAACGACCGGCCGATAGACGGCGAGTCGTTGCTCCCTCCCGGCTCCGTCAGCGACCGGGACGCGTATATCCGTGCCTGTGGTAAATCGTTAATCCGAGAAGCGAACTGGCAGCGTGCGGTCCGAGCGGCCGATCACAAGTACGTCGAGTACGTCGGCCGCGACTGGGACACAGAACTGTACGATCTAGAGACCGACCCGCTGGAACTGAACCCCATCGAGAATGACCGGATCGCAACCCAACTCAAACACCGGATGCCCGAGGAAGATATCCGTGACGGAGAATCGCTGGAAATCGACGGCCTTCTCCGCGATTTGGGATACAAATAAACGGACAGTTCGACACCTTTCGGCCGGTTACCTGATCCAAGTTATGAGGATAGTGCGCGCCAGTCCGACCGCATAGCCGAGTTTCGGCTTCTTTGTCTCGCCAGCCTCGCGCTCGTGAATCGTGACTGGTACTTCGACGATACGTAGGCCGTTCTTCCGCGATTCAATGATGAGTTCCGGTGCTGAAAAGCGCTCTTCTGTGAGTGTTAACTCGTCAAGCCGAGAGCCGCGGATGGCGCGGAATCCGTTCGTACAGTCGGTGATATCAGTTTTCGCCAGTCGGTTTATCAGCCAAGTAAATGTCCGGATACCGCCCCGTCGAGTGATGGAGTTGCCGGAATTGTCTTCGCCGCGGTACCGAGATCCGAGCACGTAGTCGGCTTCGCCGCCGACAATCGGTCGGATAAGTTCGTCGAGCTGGCCTACCGGATGCTGGCCGTCGGCGTCCATGGTGACAACAATGTCGGCAGCGTGCTGGCGTGAGATGTCGAACCCGGTCCGGAGTGCGCCTCCCTGTCCTTGGTTAATCGGGTGTTCAACGACGATAGCGTCGTACTCGTCAGCAGTTCGGCGGGTTACGTCGTCTGAGCCGTCGGAGACGACTACTGGCCGGACGTGGTAGCCTTGTATGCGTTCGGGCAGTTCAGCCAGAACATTGCCGATTGTCTCTGCCTCGTTGTACGCCGGGATGACGACGTACAGGGTCGATTTGTCGTGATTGATATCAGTACTGGCTTGTTCAACGGTCAGGTTTCGAGTTAGATCCCTGACCACACGTCTTGTGCTGTTGAGTTGAGAGACGAGATAAAAAATAAGAATCAAAAAAGAAATGTTAGCGAAGATCTGGATCAGGAGAAATCGGCTCTCGAGATTGAGCAAGCCAGCTATCATGCTGTAGAGGCCGGGCGCAAAGGCAATGGTCAGCAGACCGAGTGCGACTCCGACCGCGAGCCCGAACTCCACTCGGGAGAAGGTGGTGCGGTACCGCTCGAATCCCCATAGTGCCGTCACAACGGACAAAACAAGAAACAGCAGCGTCAGCGCCTGATTGCTTAGGCCTGGTAAAGTGGTAAGGAGAGGCGAAGGCGGGATTGGCCACATCTGTTCACCTCGTTGAACAGACTTGATCAATTTGTATCTGCCGGTACTAGATCAAGAGTCCCGCGCCAGCGACCGTGGCGTGCCAGCGGCTTGCGGAGCCGATTGGGTGTCCTGCCTCTACACGGTAACGAAGGCGAATCACCCAAGTGGAGCGGAAATCTAGGAGCGGATAAGCCATTCCGTCGATGTCCACACAACAGGCCGCACTCTCCGTCGACTTCGAGTACTTCTCTCATCTGCCAGCCTACCGCCGCGCGCCAGGGGAAACCGATTTATCGGAGGTGGGCCTTGACGGCGTCACGACCTTGCTTGATGCGTTCGAGAGCGTGGAGGGGACTGGCACGTTCTTCACCGTCGGTGAGATCGCTGACAGTAGTCCATCAGTACTCGGTCGTATTATTGACGCTGGACATGAGGTCGGGTCGCACACACACACACATCAGCACCTCTCTGAACTTTCTGCGTCTGAACGCTGTGAAGAACTTGAGAGATCAAAAGATCGCCTCGAAGCCGTGACGGGTAAGGAGATCGTCGGCTTCCGCGCACCGTCGTTCGATATGGGTCTTGAACACTTTCGAACCCTCGCCGAAGAGGGCTACGAATACGACTCCAGCGTTGTCCCTTGTCGATCCATCCCCGGCTGGTACGGTGGCGAGTTCGAGACTGAGGAGCCGTCACCGGCTCGTGAGATTGATCCGGATGCCCCCGCGGGTATCGCCGAGGTCCCAGTGTCGGTGATGCCCGGGGTGCGACTGCCACTGACGGGTACTTGGCTCCGTTTTTTTGGAGTCAATTACACGATACTCGGCATGCGGCTGCTTGCGCGGCGCGGAATTTCGCCGGTACTGTACATCCATCCGTGGGAACTCGTCGATTTGCCGGCCGTCAACGGTATCCCGAAACGGGTGTACGTCCGAACCGGAGACTACATGCGTCAGGCAGTCCGTCGAATCCTTGCTGAACCGTTCGACTTCGTTACTATCCGGGATCTCGCCGATCAGACTACGCCAAGCGAGAGTGGATCAGCGTGAGCGAGAACGAAGACGAACGTAACTCGAGTGCCGACAACCAATCTTCCCCAACGTCGTCTGACGGCGGCCGTGGTTGGCGGAAAACAGCTATCAACGTCGCCCAATGGACGATCGCCCTCGGAGCCTTCTGGTACGTGGCGCGGGACATCGACTGGGAAGTGACGCTCGTTGAACTGAACACGCTCGGTCCGACCGTGATTGTCGGCGTACTGATTATTACGACGCTAGAGTTCGGTTCACGCTTTACCATGTGGTACGCGCTGCTGAACGGCCGTGAACAGACAAGCTTCGAGACGACGGCCCGGATCGACCTTGTAATAAAGTTCATCAACCACGTCATTCCGTCGAAGGCGTCAGGACACTCCGTCGCACCACTGATTTTGCGGTACTATACCGACACCAACTGGAGCGAAGCGGTCAGCATTGCTGGCCTCAACACGGGTCTTTATGCCACCCTCTACGGATTCGTAGCTCTGCTTGGGCTGGCCGTTTTCATGGCAAAACTCACCGGCGGTTGGATCGTTGCTATCCTCTTCTCGACTGGAATCTACCTCGTTGCGGGTGGGCTTATCATGCTCGCTGGGCGACGTATGGATATTGTCGGACAGTTGGTTAGTCGACTGGGAAAGTTGTTTAGTGTGGTCCCATGGATCGGTAATCGACTTACCAGCCTCGTTGGTTCTCTTCCTTCGTTTACGACTAAGTCCGCAGGCATATTTCGTGCGCTGTCCACTCGAACGTCTGTCATCATCCCGTACGTCTTGGGGTGGGCGGGAACGCTCATGATATTTCCCGCCCTGCGGGTCTGGCTCGTTCTCACCGCACTCGGTGGTGAGTTTTCTCCCGCCATCCTGCTGCCAATCGTACTTGTGATGGCCTACAGTGTGACCGTCCTGCCGCTGACGCCAGGCGGGGTTGGCGTTGCGGAGGCATCTGCGACCGCCGTGTTCGTGAGTTTGGGCGTCGCGCCTGAAATCGCGCCGGTGGTGATCCTCATCGATCGATCGTTCGGCGTCTACCTCCCCGCGCTACTAGGTTGGCTCCCCGCTTCGAACATCGATATGTCTGACGTACTCACACGCCGTGGTGATGAGGGGTGAAGTGGGCGAGTTCATATTCATGATAATTTAACCGCAGAACCAGATCTTTGACTGGTATTAGTTGCCACCTGCCAGTTAGGTGAACGAAACGTATTTCTGACGCCATCGCGCGTTTTCCGACAATGACTCGGACCTTCGTTGTCGGCCTTGACGGCGCAAGCTGGCTCCTGACCAAACCTTGGGTCGATGAGGGGCTCCTGCCCAACTTAGCTGAGCTCCGTCAGACCGGCACGTACGCGACGAGCCAGAGCTGTCTCCCCCCCGTAACGTATCCAAACTGGAAGTGCTACTCTTCTGGCAAGAACCCCGGAAAACACAGCGTCTACTGGTGGGAACGAATCAACCTCGCCGACGAGCGTATTGACATTATGAGTGGCAGAGATTACAAGACGGCCGAGTTGTGGGACTATCTTAACGCGGATGGCCAGCGTGTCGGGGTCATTAATATGCCTTCGATGTACCCGCCCCGCGAAATCGACGGATACGTCGTTTCCGGGGGTCCAGACGCTGTTGAGGGTGAATATCGCTCGCTCGACTCTGGATACACTTTTCCGTCGGAGTTTGAATCCGAACTTACAGACCGCTATGGGTATCAGGTCCACCCCGACCCCCTTCTATCCTCGAACGAAGAACTCGGTGCCGAGGTTGATGAGATCCTGCGTCTGCTAGAACTCCGTCTGGAGGTTGCCCGCGATCTCTTTCTCGAAGAGAACCTCGAATTTACGCATGTCACACTCTTCTATCTGAACGTCTTACATCACTTCTTTTGGGACGACAAACCGACTAAGCGCGCGTGGCAGCTGGTCGACGAGTGGCTGGGAGAACTCGACAAGTTAGAAAATGTAAATCTTGTTATCATGTCTGATCACGGCGCTGCGCCAACGACTACTGAATTCTACGTCAATGAGTGGCTCGCGGAGAACGGGTACCTCGTTCGCACGAGCGGTGTTGAGGACTACCTACAAAGGTTTGGTCTCACTCGAGAAAATGCGCTCAATATTGCCAAGCGGTTCGGGATCGTGGATTTTCTCGCAAAAAACGTACCTGAGGCCCTACAGGAGATCGTTCCGCAAAGCGCTGGTGCCAAGCGTGAGCGGAAGATGGAACTGATCGACCCTCAGAAAACGAAGGCCCTCGCCAGTGGTCAAGGGCCGATTTATCTCAATTCCCACTTCGACGTGGAGTCAGTTCGTGAGCAACTCATCGCTGATCTAAAACGGGTCACTGACAACAGCGGTAATTCACTCTTTGCCGATGTCTATCGCGCAGAGGAGGTTTACGACGGTCCGTATGTCGATATCGGGCCTGATGTCGTGGTCGACCAGCGCCCCGGCGTCCACGTCAACGACGGCATGGGCGGCGATGCGGTTATGACCGAGCCCGACCGCTGGGCGGCCGAGAATACGCCTAAGGGTATTTTTGTCGCAAACGGCCCGGACTTCCGGAACCGTGAGGAGATCTCGGACATTGATATACGCGACATCGCACCGACACTTCTCGCAAACCACGGCGTTGACGTGCCGACAGACATGGATGGTGATGTTCTCGACATTTTCATCGACAGCCCCGAAGTCGGCACTCAAGCGCCGATTGATCACAAAAAGATCAACGCCGGTGGGGCGTCCGACGAAGTCGTCGACCGACTCACTGAACTCGGCTATATGGAGTGAACAAGTATCGATAAGGAGCGTGGCCGGGCTTAGACTCTGTCGCCACCCACACGTTCGAGTATGTCTCGGTAGCGTTCGACTGCGGCGGTGTAGCTGTACCTGTCTTCGATGAGGCGTCGACCGGTTACACTCACGGTCTCAAGGTCGGGGCGGGTAAGCGCGTCCTGGATTGCATCGGCGACGCCATCTGGAGTCTCTTCGTGGAGGTGGAACCCAGTCTCGCCGTCGCGAACGACATCGGGTACGCCAGAGACGGGCGTGGATAGGACCGGAGTTCCACAGGCCAACGACTCGAGGATCGTAGTCGGCAGGCCTTCTGTCGGGTGAGAGGGGAGGACAAGTAGCCGCATCCGGTTCAGTTCGGCCGGGATGTCTTCGTGAGTCACCCAGCCAGCGAATTCGATGTTGGAATCGTCTCCGGTTGTTGATTCGAGTTCTTCACGAAGGGGCCCATCGCCGACGAATCGAAAGGTGATATTGTCTGGGAGGCGGCGGGCGGCTTGTGCGAGCGTTCGGACGTTTTTTTCTTCGTCAAGCCGTCCGACGAAGCCAACGACGCGGTCGCGGTTCGCGTACGGTTCTTGAGCTGTGAACGTCTCTGTGTCCACGTACCGGGCACCGTGCGGGAAGAGCTTTGACTGGAAGTCGTCGACTCCAAGTTCGTCGGCCATCGCAGGCGTATAGGTAATGATCGCATCCGAGAGGTGGTAGCAGGCGCGTTGAAGTGCCCAGACAGACCCGGCAAGAGTACGCGCGACCGGCGTCGGAAGCGTTTGATCCCAATTCAGTCGGAGTGTGAGTGGAACATCGCCGCGTGGTTCCAGAACGACGGTCTTCCCGAGCAGCCGACAGAAGAGTACAGGGAGGAGGTAGGATGTCGCGCCGAAGAAGAGTACGATGTCTTCGTCGCGGCTGGCGATGGCTTGGCACATGCGTATTTGATTCCTGATAAAGCGTAGCGCCGCTGTGAGGGCGTTCGACTGGCCGGCACCCTCGTTGGTTATCTCCACGACATCATAACGATCCCAAATCGTCGAATCCTCAGGAAGATCCGCAGTAACCAGTGAAACGCTCGTTATCCCGCTGATAATATTAAGTAGCGTTCGTGTTGCGTTCTCCCCAGCAGCGCTGAGCGGGTGGGTAACGACACAGACGTCAGTATTCCCAGTCATTGGTACTTTGTGAACCCGTACAGATATCCTCCGCCGACACACCCAGTAAGGAGCAGCAGCGTCAGTAACTGTACCACCGCTGTAATCGACGGCCCCCGAGCTAAGCCTTTCACCCGACCGGGAACGAAGTCCACGATCAGATCTCGCAGAAACTCTCCTTCCTCACCACCGGACTCGGGGACTAACGTCTCCATCGCTCGTTTTGAGTAGCCCTGCCAGAACGCACGATCCAGCAACCACAAGGGTTCTGTTCGGTACTCAAACACTTTGTGTGCCACTGTCGCATCAGGGTTGTACCACACCGGTTCTCCGTGTTCTATGGCCAACCTCGCACAGAGTTCCGTCTCCCCTCCCTGTAGATTTGCGTCCCCCTTTCGTCCGCCGATATCCGTGTCGAATCCGCCAAGTTCCAGAAACGCTTCCCGATCGAACGAGATATTCGAACCGAAGGTGTTCCGGACCCACCCGGGACCATCAGCGAACCCGAGGTGAGTCACGCCGACCAGCCAGTAAAACTCCTCGGGAAGATATGACGGCCTCCCGGCAACCCAGTTGCCGACCATCTTCCCGCCAACCGCGAGTGTATCCTGCTCTTCGTATCCACGAACCAACTCCTCGACCCACTCTTCGTTCGCGACGGCGTCATCATCGATAAACGCCACCACGTCTCCGTCCGCTAGCTCTGCGCCGGTGTTCCGGCTCTCCAGTAGGCCGACATTCTCCTCGTTACAGTGAACGACCACATTGTCGTGATCGCCGTAATCCTCAACTGCTCGGTCGTACACTTCGTCGGTGCCGTCGACGACGACGACCAGTTCCGTTTCGTCGTAGGTCTGGTCAAGCACGCTCTCGGCTGCCTCCTGGAAGTGATCGTACATCTCCAGCGAGTACGTACAGAGGACGACCGATACTCTCACTACCAGCAGTCAAACGGAGCACCGACAAATGGTTTCTGGGTTTCCGTTCGAGAACAAGATGTCCGTACCTTCTCTGTCATACCCGTGATTGTGGCCTTCTTATCACCGGTCACCTGTTTACGTAGCCAATTGACTTCGATTGAAAACTAGACCGGTGGCCACTAAATCCTCATGCTTGAAGACGATATGTCTGGGCGGTGCTCGAAGGCGTGGTGGAACTCCAACGATCAGACCAATATCGTGGAGTTCTCTCCTATAATAACCGTGTGATTGATTGATCCACGCTCTCTTTCGGCCCCCACCCTAACTCCTCGCGAGCAGCCGAAACGTCCACTCCAAACTCTTCTACCATCGTCTCATCGCTACGCGGATTCTCAACCAGTTTCACGTCCACATCTCGCTCGCGTTCCTCACGCGCCGTCTGTTGAACGGTGTCCGCGACCTCCATCACGCTTATATCCTCGTCACTAGCAATTTCATACGTCTCCGTCCCGGTCTCCCCACGCTCCAACTGCCCCAACAGCCGCTCCGCGCTCCGCACGTATGCCCGCGCTACGTCCTTCACGTGAACGAAGTTCCGCGCCTGCGTCCCGGGCTCGTACACCGTCAACGTCTCACCGGCGAGCGCCCGGTTCACGAAGAAGTTGATCACGGTCGGCTTCCCAACCTCTGTTCCGTCAACTCCGTGTTCGCCGTAGAGGTTCGACTTCAGGAAGAGATGCGCCGGGAACGCGCCGTCCGCGAACGACTCAATCGATCGCTCGCCGAGCAACTTCGTCCGCCCGTACCAATTCAACGGATCCCGCGGCTGGTCGGAAGTGATCGGGAACTCCTCGGGATCGCCTAACACGGCCATACTGAACGGGAAGGCCAACGCGGCGCCCGTCTTCCGGCAGAACCACGCCACGTTGTTCGTCCCCGTGACGTTCACCTCGTACGCCAGGTCGGGGTTCTCATCGCAGTCGTCGACGCCGCTGATCGCCGCGAGGTGACACACCACGTCCGCGCCAGCGAGCGCGTCCTCCAGCCGGTCGCGGTTCCGAACGTCCACGTGCTTGATGTCGACGTCGCCGATCGAATCTACCTGCCCGCGATACTGGTTGTCGATCGCGATGAGCTCCCAGTCGGGATACGCCTCCTGGAACTCGACGATCACACGACTGCCGATGTACCCGGCCGCGCCAGTGACCGCGATCGTCGGCGTCTCGGTTGACCTGCCGCTGCTCTTGCTGTCCGCTTCGGTCTCTGTCGTATCAGTCATCCCTGAATCGCCTCCGTACCGGTCAGTTCGCTCACGATGTTGCGGATCCCCTCGCGCAGCGTCCACTCCGTCTCAAAGCCCGTCTCGGCCAGGCGGTCGAAGTTCACGTGATAGGAGGGGCCGGGCTGTTCGTCTTCGAGATACGTCACGTCTAGGTCGCGCTCCAGTTCCTCGCGGACGATTTCCGCGATTTCGCTGATGCGGTAGTTCCCCTCGTTCGATCCGACGTTGTACACCCGCTTGGGCCACGCGTCCGGATCCAAGGCGGCGTCGAGGTACGCTCTCGCCGCGTCGCGCACGTGGATGAACGGGCGCCAGTTCGAGCCGTCGCCGTACACCGTCAGCGGCCGGTCGGTGAGCCCGCGGAAGACGAAGTGGTTCACCACGAGGTTGAAGCGGACCCCCGGCGACCACCCGTAGTTCGTGCTCATGCGGAGCGCGGTCGCGTCGAAGTCGTACGCCTCGACCGCCTCGTCGAGCAGGCGCTCGCAGGCGACCTTCGACTCGGCGTACGGGTTGAGCGGGTTCTGCTCGGTCGTCTCGTCGATGTCGCGGCTCGCTGCGCGCCCGTAGTTGTTACACGAGGAGGCGACCACGACGCTGTCGACGTCGAACTTCCCCGCGGCCGTGAGCACGTTCTCGGTGCCGTCGCGGTTGACCGCGAACGTCTCCTCGCGCCGGTCGTGCGTCGACGCGGCGCCGGTGATCGCCGCGAGGTGGATCACGGCGTCGGCGCCGCGGGTCGCACTCTCGACGGCGCCGTACTCCCGCACGTCGCCGCGGCGGAAGTCGAGCCGGTCGCCGACGCAACCGGCGAGATGCGCCGGCGAGCCCGCCGCCAGCGAGTCGAGGACGACGACATCGCTCACGCGGGAATCGTCGAGCAGGCGCGGGACGAGCGCGCTCCCGATGTAGCCGCAGCCGCCGGTGACGAGGACGCGCCGGCCGTCGCCGCGGGCGGCGTCGGTCTCGCCCGACTCACTCATCGGTCAGCACGCCCGGCAGGAACCGCTCCTCGTGGGCCGCGATCCGGTCCCGCTCCTCGACGAGCGTCCCGAGCACGTCGCGGATACCCGCTTCGAGCTCCTGCCGCTGGCCGCCGACCAGGTCGAGGAACCGCTCGTTCTCCATCTCCATCTTGTGTTCCTCGTCCTCTTCGCGCGGGTTCTCGTAGTGCTTCACTTCCGCGTCGAGGTCGAACTCCGCCCCGACCTCGGCGATCGTCTCCGCGAGCTCGACGATCGCGATCGGCCGGGTGACCTGGTTGTACACGTCGATTCCGTCGTCCCCGGAGTGACCCTCGTCGACGAGTCGGACGAGGCTCTCGACGGCGTCTTCGAGGCTCACCATCGGCTTGCGCTGCTCGCCTTTGCCGTACACCGTGATCGGGTAGCCGGCGACCGCCTGCGCGCAGAACCGATTCACGACGGTGCCGAAGTAGTAGTCGAAGTCGAACCGCGTCGGGCTCTCGTGGGCACGGGTCTCCTCGGTCTCGGTGCCGTAGACGATGGCGGTCCGGACCTCGCTCATCGGGAACTCGAACTGCGACTCCGCGAGCCGCATGTTCGCCGCGTCGAACGACTTCGTCTGGTGGTACCAGCTGCCGCCCATCGCCGGGAACGGGACCTCGTCCGTGCCGCCCTTCCGATCGACCTCCAGTCCGCCCTCGGGAATCGGGAAGTGCGGGGCGCCGTAGATGCCGGTCGTCGTCGTCTCGATGAAGTGGGTGTCCGACAGCCCCGTCTCGTGGAGGCCGTGGAGCAGGTTCAGCGTCATCGAGACGTTGTTGCGCTGGGTGTACAGCGCGCGCTCGCCGTTGATCGACGAGTAGGGCGCGCTGGGCTGGGCGGCCGCGTGGAGCACGGTGTCGGGCTCGTGGGTGTCCAGCAGCTGGAGGACGAAGTCGCGGTCCGCGAGGTCGCCCTCGACCAGGCTGAGGTTCTCGACGCGCCCGAACCGCTCTTCGGGCTCTTCGACCCGCGTCGCCGACACGCTACCCGACTCGGCGACCCAGTCGCGCCGCGAGAAGTCGTCGACGCAGACGATCCGTTCGTCGACGCGGTCGGCCAGTCGCAGCGCGGTCGGCCATCCGAGGTACCCGTCGGCACCGGTGAGTAGCACAGTCATCGTTACTCGGTGGTCGAGTAACTACGAGTAAATGCTTTGCGGTTAGGTTCGCTGTCGCGAGAGCGACCGGGGCGAGAGCGACGCGTCCGCGCCGGTCGACGCCGCCCCAGTCGGCGCTCACACTACTCGACGGCGCCTCCGCCCGCGGTCGGGTCGCGTTCGGCGTCGGGGTCCGGATCGGCGGGGACGCTCTCGTGGCGCCACAGCAGGTCGAAGTACTGCCACATGCCCGCCACGAACGACGGATTCTCGGTCACCGCGGCCTGCCGGTGGTGGTTCGGCACGTCCTCCTGTTCGACCATGAGCAGCCCCTGTCCGGACTCGTACGACAGGCTCGGGTCGACGAAGGTTCCGCGCCACGGAAGTACGCGGTCGCTCACGCGCACCGCGACCGACGGGAACTCCGCGGCGAGCGAATCGCGGATCTCGGCCTGTCGCTCCCGGTTCTCCGCCGAGAGCGAGTCGGGGTTCAACAGTAGCACGTCGATGTCGACACCGCGGTCGACCGCGTCCCGCATCGCCGGCCGGACCGCGTCGACGTACCCGAAGCTCTTCGAGAGCACGTACACCGCCTCCTCCGCCTCGCTGAACAGCCGCCGCGTCTCGCGCTCGCTCGGCTCCCCCACGTCGACGACGTGGAACAGGTCCTCGGTCGGGCTGAGCTCGTCGACGCCGCGGTCGCGGACCGGTGCGTACTCGTCGACGAACGCTTCCTCGACGGCCGCCACGTCCTCGCGGAACCGCTCGTAGGCGTGCCGGCGGTTCTCGACCGCGCGCTCGGCGATCGCCGCCGGCTCGTGGGGCTCGTACCGCTTCGGACGGCCCGGGATCACCTTCACGTACCCGGCCTCCGAGAGCGCGTCGAGGACGCCGTAGATCCGCGCCTTCGGGATCCCGGTCGCCTCGGCGAGGTCGGGCGCCGTGGTCCGGCCGAGGAGCAGCAGCTCCTCTAACGCGTCGGCTTCGTACTCCGTCAGATCGAGCAACGAGAAGAGGTCTTCCCCGGAATCGGCCATAGGCGTTCGTCCTCGTTCGCTCCGTAAGTACGTACTGGTGTCGCCGGAAAGGTTATTACGTGGGCGCTAATACGGTTACTCAGAACATGAGTAACTCCGACCTCACCGACGACGCGCACCTCGCCGACGTCCCCGACGGCGCGGGCTGTACGGAAATTTGGGAGCGCCTCTCCGACGGCCGCGACGAGGAACCGGACGAGGAGTAGCGACTAATTTTCTGGGCGCCGATTTCTGCGGTTCACCGGCCCGATACCGGCTCGACGCCGGTTCGAGCCTCGGGTACCGCCGGGTGTGGATGCGGAACAAACGCCGGGTGTCGAACGGAGCAAACACCGCGGAACAAGCGCCGCCGAAAAGAGCCGAAACTGCGCTACTCGACCGTGACGCTCTTCGCGAGGTTCCGCGGCTTGTCGATCGATCGGCCCTTATCGTTCGCCACGTGGTACGCGAACAGCTGGAGGTAGACGTTCGCGACGAGCGGTTCTGCGATCCCAACGTCCGGGACCGGAAGCGACACGTCCAGCGTACTGTACTCGTCGCCGGCGGAGACGCAGCCGATCGCGGGCGCTCCGCGCGTCTGCGCCTCGGTCACGTTGTTCATCGTCTCGTCGGCGCGCGCGCCGTCGGTCAAGACGGCCAGCACGGGCGTGTCGGGCGTCACGAGCGCGAGCGGGCCGTGTTTTAGCTCGCCGGCGGGGAAGCCCTCGGCGTGGTCGTAGGAGATCTCCTTGAGCTTCAGCGCGCCCTCCAGCGCGACCGGGACGCCGAGCTTCCGGCCGACGAAGAAGAACGCCTCGCTGTCGCCGTACTCGGTCGCGGCCTCACGCACGCGGTCCTCGTTGTCGAGGACCTGCTGGACCGCACCGGGGAGGTCGCGGAGCCCCTCCAGCACGGGGCGCGCGTCGGCGGCGGCCAGCGCGCCGCGCTCGCGGCCGATCGCCACCGCGAGCATCGTCAGCGTCGCCACCTGCGAGGCGAACGTCTTCGTCGCGGCCACGCCGATCTCGGGGCCGGCCCGGATGAACGCGGTGTCGTCCACCTCGCGTGTGACGGTGCTGCCGAGCGTGTTCGTCACGGCGAACGTCCGCGCCCCGGCCGCGTTCGCGCGGCGGATCGCACCGAGCGTGTCGGCGGTCTCGCCGCTCTGGGTCACGGCGACGACGAGCGTGCGGTCGGCGCTGCGGCCCGCGCCGAACTCGTACTCGCTCGCGGTCTCGACGGTCGCGCGCACGCCGGACAGGTCCTCGAACAGCTGCGCGGCGTAGCGGCCCGCGTAGTTGGAGGTGCCGCACGCGACGATCTGGATCTCCTCGAGGTCGGCGAGGAAGCCCGGCGGGAACGAGACGTCGAGGTCGGCGTCACCGGCGTCGACGTCGAGCCGTCCCGCGATGGTCTGGCGCAGCGACTCCGGCTGCTCGTGGATCTCCTTCCGCATGTAGTGTTCGTAGCCGCCCTTCTCGGCCGCGTCGGCCTCCCACGTCACCGTCTCCGTCTCGCGGTCGACCAGCTCGCCGTCGGCGTAGACCTCGACGCCCTCGGCCGACAGCGACGCCACGTCGCCGTCCTCGAGGTAGGTCACGTCCCGGGTGTGTTCGAGGAACGCCGTCACGTCGCTGGCGACGAAGGTGGCGTCCTCGTCGTGGCCCAACACGAGGGGGCTGCCCCGGCGCGCCACGACGATCCGGTCGTCGCCATCGCGGACCGCACAGATCGCGTAGCTCCCCTCCAGCCGGCTCTCGACGGCTCGCACCGCGTCGAGGAGGCCGCCGGCGCCCGACGCCGCCGCGAGTTCCTCCTCGATCAGGTGCGGGATGACCTCGGTGTCGGTGTCGCTCGTGAACTCGTGGTCGGACAGCTCCGTCTTGAGCGCCTCGTGGTTCTCGACGATCCCGTTGTGGACGACGGCGACGTCGCCGACGCAGTCGGTGTGCGGATGGGCGTTCTCGTCCGTCGGCGGACCGTGCGTGCTCCAGCGCGTGTGCCCGACGTGGCCGACTCTCCGTCGTCCAGCGCGATACCGTCGCCGATGTAGCCGGTGATTCCACACATCGTTATCCCCTCCGAACGACCGCGCCCGACTCGATCCGCCCGTCGATCACGACCCCCGCGTCGGCGGTGACGTCGTCGCCGACGACCGCGCCGTCGGCGAGCGTCGCGCCGCTCCCGACGGTGGCGTTGTCGCCGACCACGCCGCCGAGCTCAACGCCGCGGTGGACGGCGTCGCCCACGACGACCGTCGCCGGGCCGCCGGCGACCGTCGCGTTCGGACCGATCCGGGCGTTGCCGGCGACGATCGCGTCCCTGACCACCGCCCCGGCGCCGATCACGGCGTCGGGGAAGATCACGGCGTTCTCCACGACCGCGCCCGCCTCGACGGTCGCGTTACTGCCGACCGCGGTGCTGCCGCCGATCGTCACGTTCGGGCCCACGCGGACGTTGCCCGCGAGCGCTGCGTCGTCGGCGACGGTCACCGAGTCGCCGAAGGTGGGACCGTCGGCGTCCGACGCCCCGGAATCGCCGATCAGTGCCGCGTTCACGGTCAGGAGGTCCCATAGGTTCGACACGTCGAGCCAGCGGCCGTCGTACCGGACGGCGGACAGCGTTTCGGTCGCGGCGAGGTCGTCGAGCGTCGCCGTGATCGCCAGCTCGCCGGCCACGTGCGTCTCGCGGATCGCGTCGAAGACGGCCGGGGAGAAGGCGTAGACGCCGGCGTTGATCTGATTCGTCTCGACGGCCCCCTCCGGCTTCTCGTCGATGTCAGTCACGCGGTCGCCGTCGAGCGTCACCACGCCGTACTGGCGCGGGTTCGCGGCGGTCGTGACGGCCATCGCGGGGAGGTCGTCGTCGATCGCCCGGTCGCGGACCTGCGAGACGACGGCGGGGTCGACGATCCGATCGCCGTTGAGCACGACGAACGGGCCGTCGACGACCGGCTCGGCCTGTAACACGGCGTGGCCGGTTCCCAGCTGGGTCGACTGCTCGACGTACTCGATCGTCACCCCCCAGTCGTCGCCGTCGCCGAAGTGGTTCCGGATGCGCTCCTGCTCGTAGCCGACGACGAGGACGATCCGGTCGATCGCCGTCGCCGTGATCGCCTCGACCACGTGTTCGAGCAGGGGCCGGTTCGCCACCGGCACCATCGGCTTCGGCCGCCGGTTCGTCAGCGGCGTCAGGCGCCGTCCCTCGCCCGCGGCGAGGATCACCGCGGTCACGGATTCGCTTCCCATACGGGAACGGTCCGTCCGCCGCGATTTAAATCGTTCGCGGGACCGAGCGTCGGTGCCGAAAAGTAAACTGGCCAACCGAACGTATTCCTAACGTGGCTAAATCGGCCGTCATCGCGGACGACGACGAGACGATCCGGTCGATCCTCCAGTACAAACTGTCGAACGCGGGGTACGACCTAACGGTGTGTCTCGACGGCGAGGAGTGCCGGCAGGCGTTAGACGAGGCCGACGCCGCCCCCGACGTGGTCGTCCTCGACGTGATGATGCCGCGGATGAAGGGTACTCAGCTGCTACGGACGATCCGGCGCGGCGAGCTCGCGGTCGACCCCGAGGTCCCCGTCGTGATGCTCACCTCGCGCGGCCAAGAGGCCGACGTGTTGAAGGGGCTCGACTCCGGCGCCGACGGGTATCTCACGAAGCCGTTCAGCCCGAACGAACTGCTGGCCCGGATAGACCGACTGGTCGAGGCGTAACCGTGCCGCTCGCGGCCCCGACTACGGCGACGTCCGTGTACGGTCCGCTCGTGGGTCCTCAGTCGGGGACGCTCTCGCTCGCCGTCGTCGTGCTCGGCTCGCTGCTGTTCGCGGCCGCGGTCCTCACGCTCGGGTACTCGCTTCTCGCGGCCCGGCGACGCCGGCGTCGCGTCCCGATGCGCGCCGCGCTGCGGTCGGAGCTCCTCGACCGGCTCTACGGCCGCGACGACCCGGCGTGGGACGAGTGGGTCGCCGGCCTCTCGGCGGCGGAGCGGGACGAACTGGAGTCGCTGCTCGACGTGTACCTCCGCGAGCTCGACGGTCGCGACGCCGACGCGCTGGCCGGACTCGGGCGAGCACTGGGCGTCCACGAGCGGGCCCGCCGCGAGATCGCGAACGGCGGCTACTGGGACCGCACCCACGCGCTCGTCTGGCTCGCCCTGCTCCGCGACGCGCCCGAGCGCGACCCCGTCCGGCTCGGCGACGGCGCGGACGCGAGCCGCGAACTGACTGGGCTCCGCGTCACGAGCGACGCGGCGTACCTCTCGGTCAGGATCGAAGCGGACGCCCTCGGCGGCGGGGTCGACTGGGACGCGACCAACTACCTCCTCGCGATCGGGCTCACCGACCGGGGCGAGCGAGCGCTCCCGCACGGTCTCGGCGCGGCGGCACCGGCCGACTTCGTCGTCCGCCTCGGCGGTCCCGATGCCTCTCGAGTGACCGTCCGTCCCCGCTACGACGCCTTCGCGTACGAGTACGGCGCAGAGGCCGGGCTCGACCTCGACCGCTACCGGGAGCCGGACCCCGGCGTCTTCTCGCCGCTGCGGCTGGTGATCAATCGCGGCTACACGGTTCCGAAGACCGGCGAGCGCGTTCCGTTCGAGTCGGTGGAGACCGGACGGCTCCGCTACGGTAACGGGAACCCGGACTCCGACCGGTACGACTCGCTCGCTGACGTCCACGTCTCGCCGTCGAACGACGCGATCGAGGTCAGGCTCCCCTGGCAGCTGCTCAACGTCGCCGACCCGAGTCGCCGCCGTCGGCTGGGCGACTTCTGGAGCGAGGGACTCGACGACTACGAGACGTTCGAGGCGATCGACGTCGCCGCGGCCTCCTACGTCCCGGTCGACGCAGACGGGACCGCGGCCGAACTCGACGCCGAGACGAACCTGACGCACGCGGTTCCGGGCGTCCCTGACGGGAGCCTGCGCCCCCTCCGGTTCGAGCCGCCGACGTGGGACCGACCGGCGTACACGGAACGGCTCAAGGAGTCCGGTCGGATCGTGGGCGACGTGTTCGCGCGCTACGCGAACGGAGAATAACGCGAGCGGTCGCCGCGCAGGCGTCCCGAGCGGCCGACCCCGGTTCACGCGTCGACGAGCGCCGTGACTCCGAGCCCCCTATTCGGAGAGCCGGTCCCGCGTCAGCGACTCACCCGGCCCGGTGGTCTCGCCGGCCCCCAGTTTGACGCCGGCGTTCAGGGCGGTGTTGATGCCGGTCTTCGCACCGCCGCCGACGATCGCGCCCAGCTTGCGGCGCCCGGTGTCGACGCGCTCGCCTTTCACCGTCAGCCGCACGTTCTCGCCGTCGTGGCGGAGGTTGGCGACGTTCGTTCCCGCGCCGAAGTTGACGCCGCGGCCCAGCACGGAGTCGCCGACGTACGAGAGGTGGCCGACCGACGCGCCGGCCATTAGCACCGAGTTCTTCACCTCGACGGCGTGGCCGACGTGGGCGTCCGGTCCAACAACGGTGGCCCCGCGGAGGTAGGCGTTCGGCCCCACGTCCGCGCCCTCGCGGATCAGCGCCGGCCCCTCGACGTACGCGCCCGAGCGGACGCGCGCGCCGTCTTCGACGACGACCGGGCCGCGGAGCTCGACGCCGTCCTCGACGGTACCGCCGATCGCCGTTCCGTCGTCGAGTGCCGCCAGCGCCAGCTCGTTCGCTTCCAACAGCTCCCACGGGCGCCCCACGTCGAGCCACGTCCCGTCGTAGGTCGCGACCGCGATCCGCCGACCGTCACCGAGCAATCGGTCGATCGTCGTCGTGATCTCGTACTCGCCGCGCTCGCTCTCCGGGGTGTCCTCGATGTACTCGAACACCTCCGGTTCGAACGCGTAACAGCCGACGTTCGCGAGGGTCGTCGGCGGGTCGTCGGGCTTCTCGACGATCCCGGCGAGCGCTCCGTCGTCGCCGACCGAGAGCACGCCATACGCCCGTGGGTCCTCGACCTCGGTGGCGGCGATAGCGGGGGCGCCGGCCTCGGCGAGCGCGTCCGGGAGCGACGCGTCGACGACCACGTCGCCGTTGAGCACGAGGAAGTCGTCGTCGACGACCGGTTCGGCCTGCGCGACGGCGTGGGCCGTCCCCAGCGCCTCGGCCTGCTCGACGTAGTGGACCGGGCGGCCGCGGTACGACTCGCCAACGGCATCGCGGATCGCGTCGCCGCGGTACCCCGTCACGACGACGAACTCGTCGACCACGTCGCGGGCCGTGTCGAACACCCGTTCGAGCAGCGAGCGGTCCCCGACCGGCAGCAGCGGTTTCGGGCGGCGGTCCGTCAGCGGTCGCATCCGAGTCCCGCGGCCGGCCGCGAGCACGACTCCGTACATGTGCGGAGCCGACGGCGGGCCGAGGTTTATTGACTGCGGTCGGATCCGGGGCGTCAGTCGAGGCTCGCGTCCGCTCGATCGATGAGCCCGCGCGCCGTCTCGAACAGCGCGTCTGCGTCGGCCTCGTCGCGCGCCTCGGCCGTGATCCGCACCAGCGGCTCGGTCCCGCTCGCGCGCACGAGGAACCAGCCCGCGCCCGTCTCGACACGGACGCCGTCGAGGGTCGACACGTCGTCGTACTCGGCGGCCGCGGCCTCGCCGACGCGCTCGACGGTCTCGGACTTCCGGTCCGTGCGCACGGAGTCGCGGCGGATCGGGTACTCGGGGAGGCCGTCGACGAGCGCCGCCAGCGATCCCTCCGCGCCGACGAGCGCGGTCAGGATACAGGCCGCGAGCGGGCCGTCGGGACACAGCGTCCGGTCCGGCCAGATCCACGCGCCGCTCGGCTCGCCGCCGAAGGCGACGCCGGGCTTCGCCGCCTCCGCGGCCACGTACGCGTCGCCGACGGGCGTGTACGTGACCGCGGCGTCGACTTCGCTCAGCGCGTCCGCGACGAGGAGGCTCGTGTCGACCGGGACCGCGACGCGGTCGCCCGCGCCGGCCTCGCGGCGGGCGAACAGCGCGAGTAGCGCGTCGCCGGCGACGAACCGCCCGCGCTCGTCGACCGCCATCAGGCGATCGGCGTCGCCGTCGTGGACCAGCCCGAGGTCGGCGTCGGTCGCGGCGACCACCTCGCAGACGGTCTCGCAGTTCGCCGCGGTCGGCTCGCTCGGTCGCCCCGGGAACCGACCGTCGCGCTGCCCGTTGAGCGTCTCGACGTCGCAGCCCGCGGCGTGGAGCGCGTCGGCGGTGACGCGCCCGACGCCGTTGCCGAGGTCGACGACGACAGAGAGGTCGTCCGGCAGCGGAACGGTCTCGCGCAGCGCGCGCTCGTGGCGTCGTCGCGCGTCGCCGCCCGCGACCGCGTCGCGCGCCTCGACCGTGCCGATCCCGTCGTGGCTTGCGAGGTCGAACGCCTCCGTCCCGACGATCTCGGCGATCCGATCGTTCCGGTCCTCGCCGAAGGCGCGCCCGGACGCCGTCCAGAGCTTGATACCGTTGTCGGGCGCGGGGTTGTGCGAGGCCGTGACGACGGCGCCGGCGTCCGCGCCCTCCCGGGCGACCGCCCGCGCAACCGTCGGGGTCGCCTCGACGCCGACGTCGATCACGTCGCTCCCGCACTCGGTGAGTCCCGCGGCGAGCGCCCGCGTGAGCATCGCGCCGCTGTCCCGGGCGTCGCGCCCGATCACGACCGTCTCCGCGCCGTCCGTCGCGAGCGCGCGCCCCACGTCGAGCGCGAGGGCCGCCGTGACCTCGTCGCCGACCGGGCCGCGAACGCCGCTGGTGCCGAACATACCGAGGCGATCGCCGGCCACCGCAAAGACGGTTCGGGACGGCGGCCAGAACGGAATCGCTCCAAGGCTTTTAGCGATCGAACCCCGCAGCCTCGCGCATGGTCCCCGGCCCCTCCTCGGTTAGCAGACGGACGGTTTTGGCGACGCTCGGCGGCGGCGCCGCGGTACTCGCCGGCGGCACCGCGGTCGTCGGCGTGACGGAACCGACCGCGCTGTCGGACTCGATCACGGACGCGGCGACGACGCATTACCCGACCCCGCCGGAGGTCGACGCCCTCTGGCGGCCGCCGGTGACCGAGGCGCACGCCCGCGAGGCCGTCGAGACGCTCGCGGAAACGGTCGCGGAGAGCCGGCGCCGGTGGGCCGAGATGGACTCCGTCGGGGACGACGCCGCGCCGATCACGACGGATGCGGGCGGCTGGCTCGAGGACGCCCGCGAGGCGCTCGACGAGGCCGACCACGACACGGCCCTGTTCCGAGCGCGGTACGGCCTCCAGTTCGCGGGCGAGGCGCTGGGGTACGCCCGCGCCGAGCAGGACGCGGTCGACCGGGCGACGCTCCGCGACCGCGCCGCCGTACTGACGGACCGCGCGCGGGCGGTCGCAGACGACCTGAAGCCCTACCCGACGACGGATCCCGCGCGCGACCTCGGGTGGTACGTCCGCATCGAGGGCGAGGTGCAGTCGGCGAGCGCGCTGGCGGCCCGCGCGCTCCCGGACGATTCCGACTCAGGGCAAAACGCCGATTCCGGGGGCGAAAGCGACGCCTCCGCCGACGCGGTCGACCCGGAAGTCGCAGGTGAGGTGACGGCCGCGCTGCTCCGAGGCGAGGTCGACGCCATGACCGCGGAGCGGTACCGCGACACCCTCTTCGACCGCCTCGGGAGCGACACGGGCCCGCACGTGGAGGCGCTGTGCGCGGCCGCCGAGCGCTTCCGCGCCGACCTCCGCGAGTACTCGTCCCGGGACGATGTGCGGGACCGGTACGTCAGGGAGGTCGACGAGTACGGGCCGTGGGAGTTCGCGCACTCGCGGCTGGCGCGGTGGTGTCTCGGATCGACCGCGCCCGTTCCGTGGCGGACGCCGATCGACACGGACCTGCTCGCGTTGCGGACCGTCGCGCTCTCGATCGGGGTAGCGCGCCGTCGTGCCCACGGGACGGCAGTCGACCGGCTCGTCGTCGAGCCGGACGACACCGCGTTCGACTCGGGCCACACCCTCGCCGCGAAGCGCCGGGCGCAGGCGACCTACGAGTCGGTCGTCGGCTCCGCCCCTGAACCCCTGCTCGTCACGCAGATCGGCCGCGCGGTCGAGGACCTCCAGGTCGCGGAGGTCGGGTTCAGCGGCGGCCGCGACCGGCCGATGTGGCGCGAACGGTTGGAGGCGTACCTCTACGCGCTGGTCGGGCGCGCCAAGTTAGAGGCCTTCCCGCCGCTACGGGACACGATTCTCGACCCCGACTGATCGGCCGCGGCGTTCCCGCCGTCGAGGGGGCGACGGGCCGCCGGCACGCCCGACCGCGTCAGTCGGTCACCGACCGCGCCAGCGCGCCGAGTCCAATTAGGTGCGCCACGGTGACGCCGAACACGGTTGCCGCGTCGGAGAGCCCCAACAGCGGCGTCAGGCCGTACGCGACGACGTACGGGAGGACCGCGATACAGGCGACGCCGACGGCCAGAAGCAGCATCGTCCGGCTCTCGTTCCGGCGCCAGCCGTCGTAGGCGAGGTACGACACGTACGCCCCGAGGCAGGCGGTGGCGACCCCGCCCGCGGTCGCGACGACGGAGAGCGTCACCGGTAGACCACCCCGAGGATCAGCAGGAGCCCGCAGAGCTTGCTCGCGGTCACGACCACGGTCCGCTCGGTGGCGGTCACCCACGCGACGTTGCCGGACGCCAGCCGGAGGAACATCGGGAGGGGCGCCAACAGCAGTAGCCCGAGCGTCAGGAACAGCAGCGGCCGGCGGCGCGTTCGCAGGTATCCACGCGCGAAGCGGTAGGTGACGAACACCGCGAGCAGCACCGAGAGGAAGAACGCGGCGATCGTGATCGCGGCGAGCCCACCGCCGCCGCCGACCACGTCGACCTGAATCGGGAGACTCTGTCGCCCGATTACCAAGACGCTCTGCTCCGTAACCGCCGCAAGCGCCGTCGCCACGGGCCACGTTCCGATCATCCCGAAAGCTCCTCGTAGAGCCGCGTCAGTCGGTCGGCGGCCGTCTCCTCGACGTAGTCGACGCTCACTTCGAACCCGCTCGCGGTCAGGTCGACGGAGACGCGGTTGAGCCGAGCGGCGTACACCTGCTGGGGACCGCGGTCCGGGTCGACCTCCTGTACCGTCTCGACGAGGTCCTGCTCGCGGAGGCGTTCGAGCCGGCGGTAGACGGTCGCCTCGGAGGCGTCGCAGGCCTCGCTGAGCGCGCTCGCCGACCGCGTCTCCTCGTAGGTCTCGATGAGGATCTGCCGGGCGTACTCGTCGTCGAGCAGCGAGTACACTTCCCGCGGATCGACCGACGCCTCCGTGCCCATTCGGTCGAACCTCGTAATCGGGAAACTTAGTCTTCCCGCCGAGGACTGAGTTCGGTCGCGCCGCAGTTCGGCGCGCAGCGTCGGTCCGCGTCACAAGAACCGTCGGATCGCTGACGAGACCGAGATTTCTTACGGCTGCTGGCCGACGCTCCACTCAGCCGATGGCCCTCTCGGACGCGCTCTCGGATCCCCCCGCGAACAGACGGGTCGCCGAAGCGGTGCTCTCAGCGCCGTTCCGGATTCGGACCTACGCCGCTGCGGCGTACCTGGCGCTGTCGTTTCCCCTCGGGATCGCGTACTTCGTCTGTACCGTGGTCGGGCTGTCGCTCGGTGTCAGCCTCTCCGTACTCCTCGTCGGCGTACCGATCCTCGCGGCGACGCTGGGCGGCGTGGTGCTGGTGTCGATCGGCGAACGCGTGCTCGCTCGTCGGCTCCTCGGCGCCGACATCGCCGACCCGTCGTGGAAGGTGACGGAGGCGTCGGGCATCGCCGACCGGGCCGTCGCCGCGGCGACCGACCTCGCCGTGTGGGGCGCCCTCCTGTTCGTCCTGTCGAAGCTGATCATCGGCGTCGCCGGCTTCACGCTCCTCACGGTCGTGCTCAGCGTCGGCGCGTCGCTGCTGGCGGCGCCGCTGTACTACGACGCGCCCGGCGCGTCCGTCGGGCTCATCCTCCCGGAGCCGATCCGTCGGGAGCTGTCGGTCGTCGTCCCGTGGGAGCAGTTCGAGGTCGGCGTCTCGTTCATCGTCCGACTCACGTCGTGGGAGGTGTCGACGTTGCCGGGCGCGCTTCTCATGTCTCTGTTCGGCGTGCTGGCGGCCCTCGTCGGGCTGAACGTCGTGAGCGCCGCCGGCTGGCTCTGCGCGCGGTGGGCAGAGTTCGCGCTCGGCGCTGGCACCTCGCCGGTGAGCGACGACTGACCCGGCGTTCGCCCGCTGCGAAAAACATCGTACTTATATTTTTGGTGGCGTTGCCCGCTGAGCAGCGTTCGATTCTTTATATGTGAGCTCGGTCGCAAGCGGTAGGTACAGCATGAGCGATCACCGCTGGTCCCCACGCTCACCGGTCGCGGCGCTCGCGCGCTTCGTCGGTGTGCCGTTCGACGCGCAGACGTATCGCAACCTAGCGTACCTCCTGTTAGCGTTCCCGCTGGGCATCGCCTACTTCACCGTCGTCACGACGGGCCTCTCGACGGGACTCGGGCTCCTCGTCACGTTCGCCGGCGTCCCGATCGTCCTCGCGACGCTGGTCGTGACGCTCGGTATCAGCTCGTTCGAGCGCCGGCTCGCCGACCACCTCCTCGACGTCGAGGTCGACGGCGACGACGGAGGGATCGAACTCGCCTTCGGGTCGGTCGAGGAGGCGATCGGCACGACGAAGCGGGTCCTCACCGCGCCGGCGGCGTGGACCGGGCTGCTGCTCGTCGGGCTCAAGTTCGTTTACGGCGTCGTCGCGTTCACCGCGCTCGTCACCGCGTTCGCGGTGTCTGCGACGCTGCTCGCCGCGCCGGCGCTCTACGACGCGCCCGGCGTCACCTACACGTTCGGCCCGTACGTGGTCGACACGCTGGGCGAGGCGGTCGCCGGGGGCGGCCTCGGCGTCCTCCTCGTCCTCGTGTCGCTCCACGTGACCAACGGCGTCGCCCGGTTCGGCGGCTTCCTCACCGACGCGCTGCTCGGCGGCGCGGCGCGGTCCGCGGAGGCGGCCGATGCGTGACCGTTCGGCAGCCGACGGGTCGTCGACGCGGCGGCGACTGCTCGGCGCGGTCGGTGTTGGACTGGGAACGACCCTCGCCGGCTGTAGCGGCGTCGTCGACGTCGACCGCCGGACGGAGACGGAGCGGCGCAGCGTCGACCCCTCGACGGTCTCGACGCTCGCCGTGACGGAGGCCACCGGCGATATCGACTTCCGCGCGGAGTCCCGCGACGACATCGCGGTCGTCGCCCGGAAGCACGCCCTCGGCCGCGTCTCGTTCGACGAACTCGGCGCGACCGTGCGGACCGTCGGCGACCGCCTCGAAGTGACGACGGACGAGCCGCGGGTCGTCGGGTTCGGCGGCGGCCGCGTCGACCTCGAGATCCGCGCGCCGCCGAGCGTCGCGGTCGACGAGGTCCGCACCGCCGACGGCGACGTGCGGGCGGAGTCGGTCCCCGACGGCGCGACGCTGGCGACGACGGACGGCGACGTGTCGGTCACCGACGCCCGCGGCGACGTGCGCGCCGAGTCCCGCGACGGCGACGTTCTCGTCGACGGGACCGACGGAACGCTCTCGGCGACGACCGTGGACGGCGAGATACGCGCGCGGGATCCCGCCCGCGTCGACGCCCTGCGGACGCGGGACGGCGACGTCGTCGCGGACGTGCCCGCCGCGGCGTCTGACGCGGTCGTCGCGTCGACCGACGGCGACCTCCTGCTCCGGCTCGGCGACGATCTGAGCGCGACCCTGACCGCGAGAACCGACGACGGGGAGTTCGTCGTCACGGACGGCGGCGGCGCGGTCAGCGTCCGCGAGCGGACGGAGTCTCGGCTCCGAGCGGCCGTCAACGGCGGCGACGCCGCGGTGACAGCCCGGACCCGCGACGGCGACATCACGATCCGGGCGTGAGCCGTCGGCGTCGCCGTTGTCGACAGCGGCGACCTGCGCTCCCGCGCGAAACCGAAGCGCTGAATTGTCGCCTCCGAGGACACTCGATCATGCAAGGCAAACGCGTCCTCGTCACGGGCGGCGCCGGGTTCATCGGCTCGAACCTCGCGAACCGCCTCGCGGTCGATAACGACGTGATCGCCGTCGACGACCTCTACCTCGGCGCCGCCGAGAACCCCGACGACGCCGTCGAGTTCGTCGAGGCCTCCGTGGTCGACGACGACTACCCAGTCGACGTCGACGTCGTCTTCCACCTCGCCGCGCTCTCCTCGCGGAACATGCACGAGAACGACCCCCAGCGCGGCTGCCGCGTCAACGTCGAGGGGTTCGTCAACGCTGTCGAGCGTGCCCGCGAAGCGGGCTGTGAGACGGTCGTCTACGCCTCCACCTCCTCGATCTATGGGAGCCGCACCGAGCCCTCGCCCGTCGACATGGACGTGGAGGCGCACACCGCCTACGAGGCCTCGAAGCTCGCCCGCGAACGCTACGCCGAGTACTTCGCCAACCACCACGACATGAACGTGGCCGGCCTGCGCTTCTTCTCGGTGTACCAGGGCTTCGGCGGCAACGAGGAGCACAAGGGCGAGTACGCGAACACGGTCGCGCAGTTCGCGGACGCGATCGCCTCCGGCGAGGCGCCCGAGCTGTTCGGCGACGGGAGCCAGACCCGAGACTTCACGCACGTCTCGGACGTGGCCCGCGCCTGCGAGCTCGCCGCCGACCACGAGCTGACGGGCGTGTACAACGTCGGCACCCAGGAGGCGTACACGTTCAACGAGATGGTCGCGATGATCAACGACGCGCTCGGGACGGACGTCGACCCCGAGTACATCGAGTGCCCGTTCGACGGCTACGTCCACGACACGATGGCCGACTACTCGACGTTCCACGAGGCCACCGGCTGGGAGCCCGAGATCGGCTTCGAGGAGGGCGTCGAGAGGGTCTGCGAACCGTACCAGTAGCGCGACGACGGCCCGGTAGGGAGGGCCGCGGCCTCCGGCGACGACCGGCCGCTCGACGGCTCAGATGATCGAGGCGACCGCGTCGAAGAGCGACGCGTCGCCGTCGGCGACGTCGCGGCGGTAGTGCATATACACCGCGCCCAGCGGCGGTTGGACGACGTAGGCCAACGTGATCGGCAGCACGGCGGTCTCGGGGACCGCCGGCGCGGCGACGACGACCGCCACCGCGATCGAGAGGTTGCGCATGCTCGTTGCGTACACGAGCGCGACGCCGCTGGCGGCGTCCCGGACCGCGCGTCCGAGCCCCGACCCGACGGCGAGCAGGAGCGCGTAGAACGCCACGATGGGGACGATCGTGGCCCCCGATGCGACGGGGTCGGCGAGAATGCTCTCGGATCGCATCGCCATGGCGATGAACACGATCAGCATGACGCCGAAGGAGCTGAGCCCGCCGAGCGTCGGCTTCAGTCGCCTGAACCCGTCCGCGCCCAGCCGACCGAGCAGCACCCGCCGCGTGAGCGTGCCGGCGATCATCGGGAGGACGACCACGCGGGCGAGCTGCCCGTACAGCGCGGCGGCGTCGAAGCCGACGCTCGCCGGGATCAGCGCGGCGAGGTACGTCGGCAGGACCGCGACGGCGACCAGCAGGTTCACCGCCATCGCCACGAGCGCGGACTCCAAGTCGCCGTTGGCGAGCCCGGTCCAAGCGGCGGTCATTCCGGAGGTCGGGATGAGCGCGATGAAGTAGAGCCCGAACGCGTAGCCGACGCTCCCGTCGAAGAACAGCCGCGCGAGCCCGACCGCGAGTAGCGGGGCGACCCCGAAGTTGACGAGGAGACTGAGCGCGACGACCCGCGCGTGGCTGCGGACGTTCACCACCTCCCTGAGGTCGATGTTGATCATCATCGGGTAGATCATCAGGAACAGCACGGGGACCACCGCGGACTGGAGGAGTCGCTTGAACGACGCCCCGGTGAACTGCCCGACGATCAGCCCCGCCGCCAGCGACCCGACCACGACGTAGATCAGGTTCGACTTGATCCCTGTGAGGAACCGCCGTATCATCGTGTATATTATTGTGGTTGCTACACAATAATATTTCGGGCAGAACGCGGGTGATCCGACAATTTCCGGCGCGGGCCGACGCGCACGGCGATGCGGGTCGACGCGTGCGGCGACGCGAGCGCGCGGGGGCTGCTCCTGTCGAGACGGGCGCGTCGCGGGTCGCGGCCGGGCTAGTGCCCCTCGACCGCGCTGCCAGCGGCGATCAGGAATCCGGTGATCGCGGTGATCAGCGCCACCGTCCCGATCGCGATAGCGCCGATCCGGAACGTGTCGCCGGAGAGGCGCTCGGCGATGAGAAACAGGAAGACGGTCGTGACGAAGCCGATGAGCACGAGCGTTCGCCCGAAACGGCCCGTGTCGATGCCGGGCTCGCTAGACACGATTTAATATCTCCTTGAGCACGCCCTGATACTCGTCCTCGGTGGCGGCGTTGCCGAGCGAGTGGATCGACTGGCAGATCCACAAGCCGGCGGTGAAGTTGATGAACGCCGCCATCGAGACGACGCCGAGCTGTCCGTCGACGAACAACCCCGTGACGACCGCGCCGACGAACCCCACCGCCATGAGCGCGTGGGTGACGAGCGATCGGGTGCCGAAGTCGGCGAGCTGTAGTGATAACCGAGTGCCAACGGCCATGCGATCCGTTGCGGCTGCCAGTGTAAAGAGGTAGCGCGTCACAGCGTCCTGCCGCGTCGGGTTCGGCGGCGTCCCGGTTCCGGCGACGCGTACCCCCGCTGGTTTAGGCGGCCGGCCCGTACGCGCTCACGGATGACGAACGCGGATCGGAAACACGACGTGGTGGTGTGGGGCGCGACCGGCGTCGCCGGGCGCTTCGCGGCCGAGTACCTGACCGAGCGATACGACCCCGAAGCCCTCTCGCTCGCCGTCGGCGGGCGGAGTCGAGAGCGGCTCGACGCGCTCGTCGACGACCTCACGCGGCGGAGCGACGCGTGGGACGACGTGCCCGTCGTCGTCGGCGACGCGACCGACCCGGAGAGCCTGCGCGCCATCGCCCGCGACACCGAGGTCGTCTGTACGACGGTCGGCCCGTACACGGCGTACGGAACGCCGCTGGTCGAGGCCTGCGTCGAGGCCGGGACGGACTACTGCGACCTCACGGGCGAGGTGAACTGGGTGCGCGAGACGGTCGACCGGTTCCACGAGGCCGCCGTCGAGAACGAGGCGCGGATCGTCCACAGCTGCGGGTTCGACTCCGTGCCGGCGGACATCGGGACGCTGCTCGTCCAGTCGTTCGCGGCGGAGACCCACGGCGCGCCCTGCGAGTCAGTCCGGATCTACCTCGACGGCGGGAGCGGGAGCGTCAGCGGCGGCACGCTCGCGAGCTTCGGCGAGCTGTTCGAGGCGGCCGCGACCGACCCGCTCGCCCGCGAGGCGCTCCGGAACCCGTACTCGCTGGCCCCCCGCGGCGAGCGGAGCGGCGTCGACCCCGGCGAGCAGCGCTGGCCGCGGCGCGATCCGCTCCGGGGCGAGTGGACCGCCCCGTCGCCGATGGCGCCGGTGAACGAGCGCGTGGTCCGGCGGAGCAACGCCCTGCTCGGCTACCCGTGGGGCCGCGAGTTCAAGTGCGGAGAGGTCGTGCCGACCGGGTCGGGACCGGTCGGCGCGGCGACCGCGAGCGCCGCCGCCGGCGGACTCGGGCTGTTCTCCGCGGCCATGTCGGTCGGGCCGGTGCGCGACGCGCTGCGGCGCTACGTCTTCCCCGACCCCGGCGAGGGGCCGACGCGGGAGGAGGCGGAAGCGGGGAGCTTCCTGATCCGGGTGTTGGGCCGCGGGACGGGCGCTGACGGGCCGTTCACCGTCGAGGCCGAGTTCGGGGCCGACCGAGACCCCGGCTACGGCGCGACGGCGCGGATGCTCGGCGAGTCGGCCGTCTGTCTGGCGCGCGACGACGTCGACTCCCCGTTCGACGGTGGCGTGTTGACGCCGGCGTCGGGGATCGGGCTCCCGCTCGCGGAGCGACTCCGCGACGTGGGGTTCACCGCAGCGGTCGGCGAGTCGTAAAAGAAGCGTGTCGGGCGGACCGCTCCCGCCCGTCGATTACATGTAGCCGAGGTCGCGCAGGCGCTCCATCAGGTCCTCCTTGTCCTGGGCGCGGCCGGCGCGCTCGGTCGTGCCTTCGAGGTTCTGTAGCCAGGCGGGCTCCTCGGTCGTCTTCTCGGTCGAGACCTCGCTGCCGAGCGAGCGGAACCCGGCGAAGTACTTCGGCGAGATCGGGATGTCCTCCTGCGTGACACCCTCCGGCAGGTCGTCGTCGGCCTGCGGGATGTACCCCTCGTCGGGGAACGCCTCGACGGTGTCGGGGACGACGAAGTTCCAGAAGGCGTCCCACACGTCGGCCTCGGCGAACTGGAGGATAGGCTGGATGCGGTCGTGCGGCGGGAACAGGTCGGGGTCGTGGCGCGGCGAGAAGAACGTCTCGTCGGCGCGGGCCTCCTGCTCGTCCCAGCGGACGCCGGAGATGACGCCGTCGATGTGGTACTCCTCGAGGGCGTCGTTGAGCGCGACCGTCTTCAGCAGGTGGTTGCCGACGTAGGTGTCGAGCAGGAACGGGAACGTGTCCTCCTCGAACTCGAGGATCTCCCGGATGTGGTGCTGGTTGTGCTCCGAGAGCGCGTCGACGGGGATGTCGTCGCCGGGTTCGAGGCCGTGTTCCTCGACGTACGCGCCCACGTCGTCGTTGCGGGCGTACACGAGGTCGATCTCCCACTCGTCCGCCCAGTGCTCGACGAAGTCGGTGATCGAGTCGAAGTGCTGGAAGTGGTCGATGAACACGGCAGTCGGCTTCTCGTAGCCGTACTCCTCGGCCACCTGATTGATGAAGTACAGCGTCAGCGTGGAGTCTTTCCCGCCCGTCCACATCACGGCGGGGTTGTCGTACTGTTCGAGCCCGCGGCGCGTGACCTCGACCGCCTTCTCGATTTTGTGCTGGATCGACGGGTAGTCGTCGGGGGTCTCCCCCTCGCCGTCGGCGTAATCGACGTCGACGCTCGCCGGGAAGTCGTCGCTCATACGCCCGAGATGTCGCCGCGAAAGGAAATAGGCCTTCTGAATCGCGACCGGGGGCCGCCGGTCCGTTGCCGGGCCGTCGTCGCCGCGCCCTCGCGGAACACAAGGGATATGCCGACCGCCCCGGAATCGTCGGTCATGGGTCTGTTCGACCGGCTCCGCGGCGAGGACGACGACCGCGTCGTCTTCCTCGGCATCGACGGCGTACCGCTCGACCTCGTCGAGGACCACCCGGAAGTCTTCGAGAACCTGACCGACATCGCCGAGACCGGCTCCGGCGGGCGGTTGGAGAGCATCGTGCCGCCGGAGTCGAGCGCCTGCTGGCCGAGCCTCACGACCGGCGTGAACCCCGGCGAAACGGGCGTATACGGCTTCCAAGACCGCGAGGTCGACTCCTACGAGACGTACGTCCCGCTCGGGCGCCACGTACAGGCGACCCGGCTGTGGGACCGCGTCACCGACGCCGGGCGCGACGCGACCGTCCTCAACGTCCCGGTCACCTTCCCGCCCTCGACGCGGATCCAGCGGATGGCCTCCGGCTTCCTCTCGCCCGACCTCGAGTCGGCTACGAGCGACGAGTCGCTCCGCGAGACGCTCGACGGCTTCGACTACAAGATCGACGTCAACGCCAAGCTCGGCCACGACGACGACAAGACGGAGTTCATCGAAGACGCGCACGCGACCCTCGACGCCCGGTACGAGGCGTTCGACCACTACCTCGCCGAGGACGACTGGGACCTCTTCTTCGGCGTGTTCATGAGCACCGACCGCGTGAACCACTTCCTCTTCGGCGACTACGCGACGGACGGCGAGTACGCCGAGGAGTTCCTCGAGTTCTACCGCACGCTCGACGAGTACATCGGTGCGATCCGCGACTCGCTCGACGACGACACCACCCTGGTCGTCGCCTCCGACCACGGCTTCACCCGGCTGGAGTGGGAGGTGAACTGTAACCAGTTCCTCGCCGACGAGGGGTGGCTCTCATACGAGGACGACGACCACGATTCGCTGACCGATATCGACGACGAGGCGCGCGCGTACTCGCTCATTCCCGGGCGCTTCTACCTCAACGTGGAGGGCCGCGAGCCGAACGGCGTCGTGCCCGAGGACGAGTACGAGGCGACGCGCGAGGAGCTCATCGACGACCTCGAATCGCTCACCGGCCCCGACGGCCGACAGGTGTGTAAGCGGATCGTGAAAGGCGAGGACGCCTTCGACGGCGCCCACGACGACATCGCCCCCGACCTGGTCGTCATCCCCGCGGACGGGTTCGACCTCAAGTCGGGCTTCTCCGGCAAGGAGGCGGTGTTCACCGAGGGACCGCGCAACGGGATGCACAAGTTCGAGAACTCGCTGCTGTACGCGACCGATCCAGACCTCGACCTGGCCGACGCGAACCTCTTCGACGTGACGCCGACGGTGCTCGACCTGCTCGACGTCGACGCCGACGCCGAGTTCGACGGCGAGAGCCTGCTGTCGTAGCGACCTCGCCGACGCCGCCGTCCCGCGGCGGGCGTATCCGACACGGTCACCCTCCGGGCGGACGGCGTATCGCGTGTGATGACCGACGGCGTTCGCTTCGTCGCGCTCGGCGCCGTTCGACGAACACAGCCGCGAGGGGGTCGTCCGCGAGTTCGACGAGATGCTCGGCGTGGAGCCGCTCGACCCGACGGCGGTCGGTACCTTCGAGCGCGTCTTCGAGCGCGGCGGGGAGCCTGCCCACGAGGTGTGGCGCGTCTACGAGGGTCGAATCGCTGAGGAATGGCCGTATTGCGGCGATTCGTTCGCGCTCGTTGAACCGGAGCGAGGGACCGAACACGTCTCGCGGTGGGTTCCGATCGACCGACTACGGCAGCCCAACGCGACGTTCAACGTGCCGGATGTGCTCGACGCGCTCACCGCGTAGCCGGACGACGCCCCGAACTCACAGTCCTCACAGCGGCGACCAGCGCTCGCCCGGGGCCGCGCGGAACGCGTACGCGTTCTCGCGCTCGACGGCGACCAGTCGGCCGCCGATGGCGAACAGGGCCCGCGGTTCGATCTCGTCGGGAAACGGCGCCTCCCACCGCATGGACCCGCCGGAACCGAGCGCGACCATGCGCCCCCGGGTGGGATCGTTGAATCCGCCCGAGTTCTCCGCGACGTACGCTCCCGTCGCGTCGACCGCGAGGTGGTCGGACGGGAGGTCCGACCGCTCGAACGCGATCTCGCCGGCGGCGATGTCGACTGCGGTCAGTGTCCTCCCGCGCGCGCAGTAGAGGCGCCCCTCGGTCGCCGCGACCCCCGACGGGCGCCGCTCCGGGGCGGAGACGTCGAGCGCGAACCGCCGGTCGAGGCCACCGTCGTACCCGACCAACGACTCACCCGGAGCGGCCGCGACCGCAGTCCCGTCGAGGGCGACGAGCCACTCGGTCGCGGCGTCGACCGTGCGCTCGCCGCGCCGATCGCCGCGCCGGTTGAAGCCGACGATCGCCGGTCTCGTCCCGCCTGCCGCGGACGAGGCAGCTCCGGGCGCGAACGCCCACGCGGTCTCGGCGTCGACCGCGACGCGCTGCGCCGCGTCCCCCGGTCCCCCGGCACCGTCCGCGCCGGCCCACAGGTCCGGAACCGCGAACAGGGGATCGCCGGTCTCGGCGTCGACCGCCGCGATCCCCCGCGTCCCCACCGCGACGGCGAGCACGTCGCTCGCGCGGACGGCTCGGAGGGACGGCCCGGTCTCGTCTCTCCCGTCGGTCGACTTTTCGTCGCCGCCGGACTCGCTCGCGAGGCGGGACCCGATATCGACCTGCCACCGGACTGGGTCGGCCGACGACCCGCTCGCGACCGACCCGGCGTCAGGCAGGTCGATCGCCGTCAGCCGCGCGCCCTCAAGCGGGAGGAAGACGGCGTCGTCGGCGACGGCGGGCGCGCCCGCGACCTGTCGGGCCGTCTCGTCGACCGTCTCGACGGTCCCGTCGGAGGTAAGGACGGAGACGGCCGCGTTCGAGACCTCGCGCCAGACCTCGTCCTCGAAGTCGTACGTGCGCCCGGACTGGTTCGTGACCGTGACCAGTCGGTCACCCGCCGGGAGGTGGAACCGCTTGTCGGCGAACGCGAGGCCGCCGGTTCGGATCGACTCCTCCCACGCGAGGTCGCCGCCGCCGGGAACGTAGCCGCAGCCGGCGGTCGCCGCCGCGAGCGCGGTCCCCACCCCCGCGAGCAGGCGGCGGCGGGTCGGCGTTGGCGAGGGAACCCCGTCGCCCGTCACGCCGGTTCACCCGCCAGTTCGCGGAGCCGCGCGACCCGCTCTCGGGTCGGGGGGTGCGTCTCGGGGAACACGTCCGTGCTCACCAGCTCCCTGTCACCGAACGCGCGGGCCTCCAAGGGTGCGAGGTA
The DNA here is from genome assembly GCF_002135045.1 of Halorubrum sp. SD683. Taxonomy (NCBI): domain Archaea; kingdom Methanobacteriati; phylum Methanobacteriota; class Halobacteria; order Halobacteriales; family Haloferacaceae; genus Halorubrum; species Halorubrum sp. SD683. The sequence goes on along the minus strand of NZ_NEWJ01000020.1, from coordinate 249 downwards.
CAGCGCCTCCGCGCCGCCGTCCAGCTCGCGGAGGTCCTCGTCGGGCATCTCGGGCATCGCCTCGTCGACGGTCCGGAGCGCGCTCGCCAGCGCGGCGGGGGAGCCGGTGATCTCCGCCGCCCCGCGGTCGGCCGCGTACTCGCGGTACCGCGAGAGCACGCGGTGGATCAGCACGCTCCCGAACCAGAACATCGCGGAGACGCTGAGTGTCGCGACGGCCGCGGGCTGCTGGTCGGTCTCGTCGTGATC